>NC_019678.1:6597500-6600000 GCF_000316665.1 Rivularia sp. PCC 7116
GTCCGCTCACCGCTACTAGGGGAATCACTTTTGTTTTCTTTTCCTCGGGCTACTAAGATGTTTCAATTCGCCCGGTTGGCTCGTTCCTGCCTATATATTCAGCAGGTCGTATTAAGGGTTGTCCCATTCGGATATTTCCGGCTCATCGCTTGCTTCCAGCTCCCCGGAACGTTTCGTCGGTAGCCACGTCCTTCATCGCCTCTAGGTGCCTAGGTATCCGCCATTAGCCCTTTGTAGCTTGACCACAAAGTTTCTCCAACTTTATCATTGGCTTTTTTACAAAATAGGATATCTAGATACTTTCTCTAATTACTTAACTTCTAATTTCTTAGAAACAAGTAATCAAAGACTACCTAAAATCATTTCGCGTCAATATGCAGTTTTCAAGGTTCTGACTGGATACAAAATCCAGCATTCCGACTTTTCTATTTAAATAATCAAGTCTGGGTGCTGAAATCTTTCCAATTTTTTTATTTAATCAAAAATTATTTGGTGGAGGTAAGCGGACTCGAACCGCTGACATCTGCCTTGCAAAGGCAGCGCTCTACCAACTGAGCTATACCCCCATACAATAATCCGTAATTCGTAATTTATAATTCGTAATTACTAATTATTCAGGTGGGCCATCCTGGACTCGAACCAGGGACCTCACCCTTATCAGGGGTGCGCTCTAACCACCTGAGCTAATAGCCCATAAGTGATAATCAATTAACTAATTAATCTATTTAATTAATAAACAATTAACTAATTAATTACCGAACCTATAATTGTTTGAAAGCCAAATTATTACCTAATCTACGTCACGACCTGGGATGTACCTTCTCATCATTTAATCACAAATTGTTTTCAATGTATGAGTGGTCAGGTCTCCCTTTAAAGGAGGTGATCCAGCCACACCTTCCGGTACGGCTACCTTGTTACGACTTCACCCCAGTCATCAGTCCTACCTTCGGCGTCCCCCTCCGCGAACGGTTAGGGTAACGACTTCGGGCGTGACCAACTTCCATGGTGTGACGGGCGGTGTGTACAAGGCCCGGGAACGAATTCACTGCAGTATGCTGACCTGCAATTACTAGCGATTCCTACTTCATGCAGGCGAGTTGCAGCCTGCAATCTGAACTGAGCCATGGTTTATGAGATTAGCGCACTATCGCTAGCTGGCTGCTCTTTGTCCATAGCATTGTAGTACGTGTGTAGCCCAAGACGTAAGGGGCATGATGACTTGACGTCATCCCCACCTTCCTCCGGTTTGTCACCGGCAGTCTCCCTAAAGTGCCCACCCGAAGTGCTGGCAACTAAGGACGAGGGTTGCGCTCGTTGCGGGACTTAACCCAACATCTCACGACACGAGCTGACGACAGCCATGCACCACCTGTGTTCCGGTTCCCGAAGGCACATTCTAGTTTCCCAGAACTTCCGGACATGTCAAGCCTTGGTAAGGTTCTTCGCGTTGCATCGAATTAAACCACATACTCCACCGCTTGTGCGGGCCCCCGTCAATTCCTTTGAGTTTCACACTTGCGTGCGTACTCCCCAGGCGGGATACTTAACGCGTTAGCTACGGCACTGTCCGGGTCGATACAGACAACGCCTAGTATCCATCGTTTACAGCTAGGACTACTGGGGTATCTAATCCCATTCGCTCCCCTAGCTTTCGTCCCTCAGTGTCAGTTGCGGCCTAGTAGAGCGCCTTCGCCACCGGTGTTCTTCCTGATCTCTACGCATTTCACCGCTACACCAGGAATTCCCTCTACCCCGAACGCACTCAAGTTTTGTAGTTTCCACTGCCTATATGTAGTTGAGCTACACGCTTTAACAGCAGACTTACAAAACCACCTACGAACGCTTTACGCCCAATTATTCCGGATAACGCTTGCATCCTCCGTATTACCGCGGCTGCTGGCACGGAGTTAGCCGATGCTGATTCCTCAAGTACCGTCATTATCTTCCTTGAGAAAAGAGGTTTACAACCCAAGAGCCTTCCTCCCTCACGCGGCGTTGCTCCGTCAGGCTTTCGCCCATTGCGGAAAATTCCCCACTGCTGCCTCCCGTAGGAGTCTGGGCCGTGTCTCAGTCCCAGTGTGGCTGATCATCCTCTCAGACCAGCTACTGATCGTCGCCTTGGTATGCTTTTACCACACCAACTAGCTAATCAGACGCGAGCTCATCTTTAGGCAATTAATCTTTCATCTTGCGACACATTCGGTATTAGCAGTCGTTTCCAACTGTTGTCCCGAACCTAAAGGCAGATTCTCACGCGTTACTCACCCGTCCGCCACTATCTCCGAAGAGACCGTTCGACTTGCATGTGTTAGGCACGCCGCCAGCGTTCATCCTGAGCCAGGATCAAACTCTCCGTTTTGATGGATTACAATATCAATTACGTAGTTACATTCATAACCAGCAAGTATTGCTTTCTCCTTGACTGACTATTTTTAAACCTTAGTCTTGGTTAATTACTTTACTAACGCAGACCTTTTATGGTATACTGGCTTTCAAA
>NC_019679.1 GCF_000316665.1 Rivularia sp. PCC 7116
TTTAATAGTGTTTTAATTCTTTGAGAAGCTAGTAGTTTCATTGCTATCTAGCTTCTCGATTTTTTCTACTCGTTGAACAAGAAAGATTCTAATTTTTCTCGTTGTCTAGCGTTGTCGTTGTCTACTTGTTCGATTTCAATTTGTAATTTCTCAAGCTGCCGCTCTTGTTTTTGGAATCGTAAATCCCACTCAGTTCTTATCCCTTCAGTCAAAGAAATAACGCCTTGGGTCTTGATTACCTGTTGTTCTAAATATTCCTCAGTTTCTTCTAATTTCGATTGTTCTATCTGGAATTTTGTACCAGCGATTTCATGTTTTAGAACCTTAGTACCAACATTTATTCTTGTCGTGTCGAGGTCTACTAAATCACCTACTAATTCCCACTCGTCTTTATGGTTACGAACTTGTTTACGCTTTTGTTTGATTCGGTTCCCAGCCACATCTAAAGCGTTGTTTTGGCGTTCAATTATAAGATTTAACCTATTAGCTTCTTTAGCGTCTATCTCTGGGATAGACTCGTCAATTTCGTAGTTAGAACCTCCTATAGTTTTGGATAAATCATCAAGCTGTAGACCGTATTGAGCCGCCAAATCTTGAGCTTGGTTTGTAGCCTGTAAAGAGTCACCAGAAACTAATCCAGAACCACCACCGAAAGCTCTGCGAACTTGTTTACCAGCGTTGGTAACAGTTTGTACTCCATCGGCTACAGCACCCACGGTATCCGTTATAGCTTTGGTTCCTTGTTGTAAAGCTTCAAGTGCTGATTTATCTGGAGATTCGGACTTACGAGGTCTTCCGCGTTTTTTCCCAGTCGCCTTAACTCTCTCGCTCCCAGTCAATCCGCCTAATTTCTCTTTAGCCATTTTCAATATCTCCTTCTGGTTGTGTTTGTTCTTACTAATGAAGTTGCGGTCAGTACACCCGAAACTATAATCACGTCGCGTTTTTGTAATTCAAAATCTATATCAACTTTGTTAGGAAAAAACGCAAATAAGCCTATAGTCACTAACAATAAAAATACGGTTCGATTCATATCAATCCTTCTTCTTTCCATAACTCAATCTGACTCGCAAGCTCGTCGTAGCCGAATAAATCAGCCAACTCGCACATCCTTGTAGCCCTAGCCGAAGCTCTATACCAGTGTCGAAAATTTTCCTGGTCGTAAGCTGCGTGCGCTTCTTCTAAACAAGCTAAGTACAAACTGTAGAAATATTTTCCGATGGTGTAATTCATGTTTTTACCTTTCAAATAAGAACGTCAAACCCAGCATAAAAATCAATCCGATAATCAGCCAAAGACCTTCAATCATTTAACATCCTCCAAAGAAAATCTATAGCTAGTTCGTGAGCTTCAGTTTCAGAATCTGCAAATAATTTATCTGGATAATCGATAAACGTTACTGTGTAAGACTCTTCGATGTTTTCTTCTGAAGGTTCAACAGTGTATTTATTCCAGTACCACATCAGTTTTTATCCTTATAAGTGTCAACGTAAGTTTCAAGAATCAAGTGAATTAAATCAGTCGTTGTTTTGCGCTTTCTCTTAGCCACAAGTCGAATATCTTCAGCTAAATTTTTTCGTATTCTTAATTTATTTTGAGCATCCATACCCACCTACGATTAACATCATGAAAAGCTCTATAGAGCTATACCCCGGCTGAGTCGCGACCCTCAGCCTTATCGCTGTACGAGGTAATCTGAAAGATTTATCAAGTGCTGCTTTATCCCAAATTCCTGCGTTAACAGGTAATAACTGCGTCAATCCACCGTTCGGGAAATTAGGCTGTCTTGAATTTTTAGAGTGTGGTAACAGCAGAAAGACCAAAAATTTGTGTAAGGGAATAAACGGTAGACTTATTGAAAATGCTACGCTTAGCCTTTTTCTTGGGGTCAGTTGGCTGTCTTTTGACCACACTTTCAATATAACACAGTAGTCTCGTTTTAGACACTAATACGAGACTACTAAAACTTATAAGACGAATGTGTAAATATAATCTAAACTGATACTAATACGAGACTAATTAAACTAAATGCCTAAATATAAAGGAAAACGAAATTATGTGACGTTCCCCGTTGCGGTATACGAAACTATTGAACGTTTGGCGGAAAAAGAAACAAAATCTTTTAGCCAAATGGCTGTAACTCTATGTGAAGAAGCACTGAAAAGCAGAGAAATTACAATAAAAGAAAATGACTAACAGTGACAACAACCGCTTAGACCGCATCGAACAAATACTAGAATCAAACGCCCGTGCTACCAGTGCCAACACTGAAGCTATAGCAGCTAACCGCGAAGCGATTGCGGATTTAACCCAGAATGTGAACCAACTCACAAACGACACTAACCGCGTATTAGCTCGTAGCGCGGTACTTGATGATATTTTGCTTGGATTGCATGGGAATCAACAGCGATATGAAGGGAAAGCTGATGAAATTATGGAAAAGTTAGAAGAAATACTTGAAAAGTTGAATCAAGAATGATATTTGTCAGGTTGAAATATAGCATATTTCGTTTTGGTGAAGTACATTCAGACGATTAAGGATGTCCACCACACAAGAGTTTCAAGTATAACTGTAAAGTAATGTCATATACACCTCTAACCATCCTAAAAAGGGTGGTTTTTATAAAACTTATATGAAGATTACTAGTTAATGATATTAAAAAATTATTTTTGGGAATAATTAAATAGAAAGTTTAAGTATAAAAATATGGATATTGCTAAATCAATGTTCTTCGGCGGTCACTATGTAGATGTAGAAGTTTGTAATTATAACTCCTATAAAGAATTGGGCTTAAAATGCATTGAATGTGGTGAAGAAGTTATTGTAAAACAAGGAGATATAAGAAAACATCATTTTGCACATAGACAAGAAAATTATAAATTAGGAGTTGAAGAATGTAAATTAAGAACTCAGAACTATATATCTAGTTTTTATGGAATACGAGATCAAATAATTAGTAATAAAAATCAAAGAAGTAAAATTTTAGAAGATTATTTTTATTACTTAATAACGATATATAAAAGCTATTATGTGAATAATTTTGATGAAAAATGTAACAAATGGTATGAAAAATTAAAGTTTGAAATAAAAAAAAAAATACGAAATAAGCGAATATACAAATAAATATATCGATGTAGATTTATTCATAAATGAAACTTTTGGAATACTACAAAAATATAAAGATGAAAAAAAACTTTTTGAGTTTACTGAACTAGCTAAGATAAAAGATTCTAATTTTATACAAGATAAAATAGCATTAGAAGCTTTTGAATTTTTACTACTAAAATCAAAAGTTAATTTTTTACGAGAAATAATTAAATTGTCACTTTTTGATTTAATATATGAAAATAACTATACAGAAAACTTTAAGTTAATCTATAAAAATATAAAAAACAAATTAATCAAACCTATAAATCTATGCAATCATTTAATAGAAATTATTATTAACAATCCTTGGAAAAAAGTTTTAAATTTAGTAGCATTAGAAAGTCTTATATTAAAAGATAAAGACACCCCTTATAATTTCGTAGAACCAAAATATGAAAAAGTTACATTGCTAATATTAGAAAAAGACGATTTGTACGACTCTTTAGGCAATTTTATAACTTCCGCAAATGTAGATGTAAATGAACATTTTCTTAATCCCCATGTTTACACACAAGTAAAAAACATGAGTGTAGTAGGTTCAGCACGATATAAACTAAACAAAAAACAATCCAAGTTATCAAAAAAAACACGTTATTTATTAGCAAGCCATAAAGATTATAGTAGATTTTTCGTTTTTATAGTAAATGAAAGACCTATAGATTTTACATCTAGTTTAAAAGATGGACTTGTAATTCATAAAAGTTCTTATGATATGGATAGTGTTTCAGATAAACAAATATTAAAACATTTTTATAGTTGGTGTGATGTAACTTTAGAAGCTACAGCTACTTACAAAAATAATTTTATACTAGCTATAATGCTTATAACCTATTTAGTAAAAAGGAGTACTTATCCTGAAAAAAGTAGTGCTAATTTAAAAGACTGGTTAAATGTAATAAAAAGAATAGTTGATTTTAAAGAACTATCTAAAAATGAGCATATTGAACTTTTAAATGAGTTAAAGTATTTTGTAAATGTAAAATGGGAGGAAGATTGCAAAGTTTTTGAAAATAAAAAGAAAAGTTTTAGTATTATCGAAAACGAAATAATAAATATTAGTTAACGCCCGTTCCAAGCCTCATCGCCCCTGCCTCTGCCTTTTGTTGGTGGGGGTTTTTGGTGGGTTGGAGTGGTACTACAGGATTTGAACGAAAGAATAGGGGTTTCGGGCGCTGAAAATGCCTGCCACAATCCTGCCAAGAAATGGTTTTTTTCAGATCCGTGGCAGGATTTTAAATGGCTGAAAATACTGTGGTTATCAAGAAAAAATTTTTTCATGGCGCAAAAATTGCATAATAATGGGTAGTGGTTTTTTATTTTTTTTGCGCCAATTCGTATTTTGTAGTATGTTTACGGGTTTTGAAGGTTGTGTACTACAAGACTATAGGGATAGGGCGATCGCCGTTGCACTTCAAGTAAGTAAACACTCACCTTTAGACTAAGAATCGATTCTCAGGGGTCTGTGCAAGCGCTGAAGCTGGTTTATTATCTACCTGGTGTCTTCATGCGTTTGAGGGTGATGGAGGAGTGCAGACGCGATGGAGCGAAGCGACATCATACGCAACCGCAGGTTGCCAGTAAATCCGAAATTAAGTACACCACATGGGAGATGAGAGTTAGTACGAATATAAATAGTACGCGCCCGTAATATTATTTTTGAAAAAATTGGCGAAAATATTTTTTCAGATTTGAGCGATCGCCAAGGCGGGAGAATGGTAAACTGTTAGAGTAAGAATACTAAGCACCCGTAATAATTTTGGAGGAAAAATCTCCGGAATTATCTATGAGAATGTGAAGTATATAATGTAAAGGATAAATCGGGGGGAGTTGCAGGTAGGGATTATCTTAGACAAACGAAAATTATGTAAAGGATAAATTGAAAGGCTGGAGGTAGGGATTATCTTAGACAAACGAAAATTATGTAAAGGATAAATTGAAAGGTTGGCGATCGCAGGTGCGGAGGATTGCAGATATAGAACGCAGAGATGGTTAATTGTATAGTTAAACACACAACAAAGAAAAAAATGATTAAATCACTTAGAATTATCCTTGAGAATATAAAAAATATAACTGATAAAAATATATGAATGATAAAATAGAAGTTTGTAAATGATAAAATTATTAAATATATGAATGATAAAATAAGCGTTTGTAAATGATAAATAAAACTGATCTCAAGTATCAGTCCAGTAAAAATTTTACTGGACTGATACTTGAGATCAGTTTTATTTATCATTTACAAACGCTTATTTTATCATTCATATATTTAATAATTTTATCATTTACAAACTTCTATTTTATCATTCATATATTTTTATCAGTTATATTTTTTATATTCTCAAGGATAATTCTAAGTGATTTAATCATTTTTTTCTTTGTTGTGTGTTTAACTATACAATTAACCATCTCTGCGTTCTATATCTGCAATCCTCCGCACCTGCGATCGCCAACCTTTCAATTTATCCTTTACATAATTTTCGTTTGTCTAAGATAATCCCTACCTCCAGCCTTTCAATTTATCCTTTACATAATTTTCGTTTGTCTAAGATAATCCCTACCTGCAACTCCCCCCGATTTATCCTTTACATTATATACTTCACATTCTCATAGATAATTCCGGAGATTTTTCCTCCAAAATTATTACGGGTGCTTAGTATTCTTACTCTAACAGTTTACCATTCTCCCGCCTTGGCGATCGCTCAAATCTGAAAAAATATTTTCGCCAATTTTTTCAAAAATAATATTACGGGCGCGTACTATTTATATTCGTACTAACTCTCATCTCCCATGTGGTGTACTTAATTTCGGATTTACTGGCAACCTGCGGTTGCGTATGATGTCGCTTCGCTCCATCGCGTCTGCACTCCTCCATCACCCTCAAACGCATGAAGACACCAGGTAGATAATAAACCAGCTTCAGCGCTTGCACAGACCCCTGAGAATCGATTCTTAGTCTAAAGGTGAGTGTTTACTTACTTGAAGTGCAACGGCGATCGCCCTATCCCTATAGTCTTGTAGTACACAACCTTCAAAACCCGTAAACATACTACAAAATACGAATTGGCGCAAAAAAAATAAAAAACCACTACCCATTATTATGCAATTTTTGCGCCATGAAAAAATTTTTTCTTGATAACCACAGTATTTTCAGCCATTTAAAATCCTGCCACGGATCTGAAAAAAACCATTTCTTGGCAGGATTGTGGCAGGCATTTTCAGCGCCCGAAACCCCTATTCTTTCGTTCAAATCCTGTAGTACCACTCCAACCCACCAAAAACCCCCACCAACAACGACGGCAGGGGCTTGGACTTGGGGAGATGGGGGATTAGTGGTAGGTATTGTTTACATAGATTACAAATCTTTAGTCATAGACTAATTTTTTTATCTTCAAATTTAGCAGTGTAATAAACTTTTGCAGCATTAGTAATACTGTTTACAAACCAAAAGTTAATACCGCCACTTACTAAAGCTCCTATTCCAGTTAACATTGCTCCAGCTTTAGCACCTAATTTAGTTACAGCCTTTGTAGCTGCTTTATCTAGTAATTTTGTAGGTATTTTAATCCCTGCTTTAGAACTCAAATAAGAAGCTCCAATAACACTCCCTTTTGTTACTGCTTTAGTTCCAATTTTAAACCCCGCTTTTTTTGCAGCTACTCCACCTAATAAAATTGATTTAACTTGAATATCTTGAATATATTCGGTTGCGTCACACCATACTGCTAAAACATCTAAATAATCTGATTTATTCAGTACAGTATAAGATAAACCATTGCGATGAGCTATTATTGCTCCAACACCGTAAGAAGTTACAGCCATCATGTATAAAAGACTAAAAATATCAGCACCTATACCGACAGTCCAGTTTAGAATTGGAAGAGCGCATATAACTCCAGTTCCCGATGATTGAGATACTGCTAAACTTCTCCAAACAAAAACATTCATATTTTTAGCCGTGTTATAGATTGTTTCTATAGGTGTTGGAGAAACGTCTATCGACCATACTAAAAACTTACCAAGTTGTTCTTGGAAATATTCTTTGGCTTTACTGAGAGATTCTTCCATTAATTTGTACTTTTATCGCTTTTTGTTAGCAATGATTTTTTTTCATTGTGACCACAACTTTTGCAAATATAATCATTCCTTTTAAGCTCACATCAATTGCAATTATCTTGTTGACATTCGCCTCTAGCACACGACACTAATTTTTAAGTTTTTAGAAAAGTTAGAGTTTACGTATAACGACACGTTGTACACTGGCACCAGGAATATTTTTATCTTTAAACAATTGAGCAAGTTTTATTGCAAAGGGGTAGTGCTTTTCTGCGAAAGATGAAATGACAATCATCTTTTTACCATTATGAGGAGCTTTAGAAATTACCCAAACATCGTTACAAAGATGTTGCTTAGCAGCTTTAAAATAAGCTGGTGAATAATTAATATAAATTCTATATCGCACAGCAGGATAAGATGTGGGCGCTAAACTTCCACAAGCACCAAAATATGGTTTAGATATTTTTACTTGAGGTTGCGCTTGCTGTCGTTGCTCTAATTGCTTTTGATAAATTGTATAGGCGTTTATAACCAAATTACCCAGCGCAAGCATTTTGTCAATCCAATCTTGTCCTTGTGCAATAACAAATTCATTCTCTTTTTTATTTAATTTAGGAGGATTGTTATTAATTTCCAGAGCGTATGCAGTATTTGTTCCAGAAGCAGCCGAAAAAGCTATGCTAGCAGCAAAAGCAACAAATCGTTTTAACATAATGAGTAGCTCCCGTTTTTATTTTCTTGTGGGCGAGTTTTTAGAAATTTAAACAGTAAATGTAGTATTTCTTTGATTTTCTATTAGTTTTATCAGTAGTTTATTTAGTTTATTAAAGGTTGTATGAATACTTAAAATAACCTGTCGCAAAGATATATTTAATAGAACTAAAACTCAGGTTTTGTCGCTGATTAAATTATTATTTAATTTTAGTATATCCCTGTATTTAATTAATAATTTGTAAGTTTAATTACCTTTTTTAAATTATAATAAAGGTTTAAATAGAGGTTAATTATAGTTGTTAAAAATAAAGTTTATTAGGTAAATAAATTATTTATAAAACAAATCACCACCTATAATCTGCCAACTCATCTCAATCTGTTTCGGTTTCAAACTTCCTTGATTAATCGCACTTCTTAAATACACTTTGGAAAGTCTTATAAGTTCCTGTACTTCATTCAGCGAAAGCAGTATTTTTGCTTTAATCGGTACAGCAGGTTTTTTATCTCCACGGGTTATAAGCATTTCAACTATGGTTTTTAACCTATTTATTACGGTAATCTCGCCAAACTCCGCCAAATCAATTATGATTTGGGTTAAACGCTGTGAGGAGCGCTGAAGCCAGAATTACGCTCCTAAATAATCTGTAGCTCAATCTTCAATATTTTTGGTTTTTAAAACAGCTTTAGCTTTCTCTAAAACTTCTTTAGCTGGGTGTTCAAGCTGTAAATCACGCTTACGATGACGATTTTTATCGAAGTATTTAGCGGGGTCTGTCGCACCCGAAGCGATCGCCAGTTCAACCGCCTCCACCATCGAAATAAAATCGACTGACCCATCGTTATTTAGGAAATATGATTCTAAACTTTGGTAGCCGTTTTTTAATTGTTTATCCGTCCACTTTTTCCACTTGGTATACTGGTCGTAGGAACGGAAGGTGAACTGTGATAGTGAAAATTCTTTAACTAGAACTATCTTAAGTAAATTATCTCCCGGCTCAAGCCCCAAATAATCGAAAGATTCACTTCTATTTCGATAATCGCCTAATTTCAAAATACTAGATTTAACGGCAGTTTGTTGGCGCTGAAGGGCTTCTGGGTTGGTTACTAGCTGTTCTAAAAAATTTCTTCCTGGAGCGCAATCTAGGTAAGCTTCACCTGCCTGTAATTTACCACCAACGACTTCTACTGATTCGTGTTGACGTTTAACCTCATGTCCCCGCATCTTAATTACTTGTCCTTTGTGGCTATCACCTGTTTGGTGGGGTAGTCTGAGCAAATAATTAGCTGACCCATGAAACGCTCCTTCTACATACAAATCTTTAGTTTCAAAACCAAATTGACCCTTACGTGGCTCGAATTCTACCGTTAAATCTTCCTCGACTTTAATTTCAGAAGTCTCTGCGTGTAAAACAGCTACAGCAGGAAATAAGTTTTGTAAATGTTCCATAGCTTTAGTGTCAAGCCATTTCAAAGCCGGGTTTTTATCCAAATCTTGGTAATCTGGATTATCTTTATTTGGCTTTAATTTAGGTAAATATTCTTTCGGGGAACCATCTTGATTGGTAATTTTTAACCCTACAGCGGAGCAGTTTATTGGAGTTTTTTTATCTTTATCCCAAGACTCCCATTCTAATGTTATTCCTTCAATCTTTTTAGCACCTCCTAAATTACCTGTTTTTATCTTCCATCTGTTCAATTTAGAATCTTCACGGTGTAGGTTTATGGCTTCACCATCTACCATATCCCGACCCGGAAAAACAACGCGATAAGGCTCAAAAGCGCATCCATCTGTGATACTTTGGTAGCCGTAAAAACCCTTTTCCATATACCAACATAGACAACGGGCACGAGCGGTAATGTTATTCCCTACCACAGTATTAGCTGTAGCAAAAAATTTGGAAACCATATCACCGTAAAGAGTATTTACGCAAAGTTTGAATAATAAATCTAAGGGAGATTTTTTACCGTCACGAATCTTAGCTTTTTTACGTTCTACTAATAGGTTTTCTACTAGTAAATCTCCCATATTCAAGCCAAACCAGCCGTGACACTCTTTTAAGTGGTACCTCCATGATTTAACACCATCACCTCTATCAACTCTTTCAGCAGTGTTTTTGAACTTCCAATTCTTTTTTAGATTATTTATTTTTTCTAGTTTTTCCGGGTTAGTCCCTTCTTTGATTTCCTGACTTCTTGGATAAACAGCGCTAGCTTGAATTAATATTTTATCTAACAGTTCTTCTCGCTGTCTTTTACTAGCTACAGTAAATATCCATTCAAGCCCGTCTTGAGTTAATACAGCGTTATTAATAGTGCGATTGAATATTTTTAAATTACCTTCTTCCTCATTGAAATCTACCCAATCAGTAACAAGATGTTCGCTATCACATTCCATTTTATTTATAAATTTAGCCATCACTTTAACGCCGTTTCCGGTGTCAGTAAACCAGCTAGCAAACAAATCTTGTGGAAACTCTAATTCTCCTTCAACGCTGAATCTCGCATACCAACCTCCCGGTACTAAATCACCCCAAAGTTCTCGATTTTTAAACTCTTTAAGTAACTCGTTTCTTTCTTTATCTGACCTTTCATACCATTCTTTTTTGGCTTTATCAGCTATTTTAGTTAATTCTTTAACATTAACATCGTAACTTTCTAACCACTGTCGTAAAGATAGATATCCGTTAATATCTGATTTAGCATTAAAACTATATATTTCGGGATTACCAATAAAGTATTCTTGATTTCGCTGACCTTCACCGTAGCAGCCAGAAATATCAATATCACAAATTAAAACAGCTTCGTACTTACCGTTTATTTTACGAGCTTTAAACACCGCTGTAGGCTGGTTATTTCGACATCTACCCCCTTCAACTTTAGCTAATAAAGCTTTAGTATCTTTAGTGTATTTCCGCAATTCTCCCGCTGATTGATCTATTAAATCAGTATTTATAATCTCATTTAAACCAGCTTTCCAATCTTTCTTTTCTACACCTAAATTTTTAGCTAAAGCCGCACAAAATAAATCTTTTACTGACCCTCCAATAGTCAACCTTGGCGGTTGATAATAGTCTTGAAGACCTAGTAACTTATATACTTCTTTCCACTTGTGGTAGTAGCAATTCAAAGCCTCGTACACTTCTAAATCGCCTAGAGCGTAATTTTCAAAGTCTTCGGGACGCTCGATCGCCATATCAATTATTCTTCCTTTTTCTTCGCTGGTGAAATTATCTTTAAATTTTAACTTCCAGCCAACAGCGTTACAAAAATCGGAATAACTGGCTACACCGTGAATAGCGCCAGTATCTACAAATCTCACACAGAAGAAATATTTAATTCCGTTTATAAAAATAAAATAATCTAACTCTATAAAATCTAAATCGGCTGAATCTGTGGGAGTTAAAGCGCGTAATCTTCGGGCGCACTCTATTCTAGCTCCGTGGGTTTTTGAGATTAGTTTTTTGATATTTTCTTTCACTAATCCAGAAAAAATCATACAAATTTCAGCAGTTTGGAAGTGACTAACCACTGTATAAATAAAACGACTTACACCTTCTCTTTTAGCTTGATTTCGCTCTCCTTCAGATTCAATTTTTTTTATAGAACAATCAAGATTTAGGTAATTAAAATAATCGACGATCGAAGCTTCAGATTTAACTAGGGGAAAAGGGTCAAGACCTTTTTTAATTCTCGCCAGATTGACGTAATTTAGTTTTGGATTGAGAAATATCGCACTTGGAGAATTTTTGTGAATAGCTTTTTGTTGGGTTGTTACGTGTATCCGTCCTTTTTGTTGTAATAATTTTGACTGTGTACTGAATTCTGTATCTGCAACGGAGGTATGAACTAAATCACCTCTATTACCGTTACTATCTTCGGCTTGAGCAACTTCCAAGGATATTAATTCTTTACGCTCAACATACCACTGATTTAATTTGTATTCTTTCTCGAATAGTGGTAATTTAGTTCCGTCAACACTTGAAGCTTCTGTCTTGGCTTCAACTACGGCATCGTTAAACTCTTTATTGAACTGATTTTCAAGAGAGTTTAGTAAGGCAGTTTCACTCGTTTTTCGCTTACTAGTTTTCTTAGTAGTATTGGAACCATTGGTCGGTTTTTCAACTTCTTCTACTTCATCGACTTCATCGCCTTTATTCCTTTGTGCATGGCGCTTAGCTGCACCCGCAAGATCGATACCTGCAAAACCCGCGAGAGCGCTGGGTGCCTTCACAGGTTCTACTTCTTCTACTTCTTCTACTTCTTCTACTTCCTCGCCCTTAGCGGCTTTATTCCTTTGTGCATGGCGCTTAGCTGCACCCGCAAGATCGATACCTGCAAAACCCGCGAGAGCGCTGGGCACTTTTTCTTCAAATCCCATTTCAAAATCCTCTGGTAAAATTGTTGACTATTTCTCGGCTCCTCGTTGTTTTTCTAAAAAGTTAAACCTCCCACGGAGGGAGGTATTGAAATTTATTAGCTGCTTAACTGTGAATCATCGTTTACAACGATTGCCACATCTGGGTCGGTATCTTCTAGTGGCTGCGCTCTAACGGTTTCACCACCCTCTAGAACCGGAGATAAAGAGCTTAAATCTATAGAATAGTACTTAACTCCAGACTTACCTTCCTTTCTCTCAAGGGTGCCGAAATACAGCAATCCTCTAAAGCTTTGAACCATCTCAATCGCCTTAACACCATCCAAAACGTATTTTTTGGTGAAATTTTTTAGAGCTTTAGCGTTTAGTTTCGCAAATCCGTTATCGCTCTCTGTGTAGGGAACTTCTAGCCCTAAAGCTTTGAAGGTCAACTCTAGAGTTTTTTTGTTTAGCGCTGTCGAAATGTTTCTGAGTTCACCATTTTGATCTAAGGCTGCAAATACAGCCGATGGGAATTCAAACTGTTCACCTGTTTCTTTGGTAGTTCCTACGGTGTTCGTCAAACCTTGGAAAACCAAAAGACCTGTACCTTTAACTGGCACTTGATCTTCTACTACTATTTCTTTACTTGGGTCAAACTGAGGTGTGAATCCACTAGCTGCTTTAGAAAGATCGAGATTTTGTTGATTCTTGGAAACTGGCATAATGTATATATCCTTTAAATTTTTTGGTTTACGGCGCTGCGTCAACAGCGCTTTTTTCATTTCACATTTACACTATATCACAGATTTTTCGGTAGTGATATAATCGGTACCTATTTTTCTATATTAGTTGTTTATACGACTGACTTATTCTATAAATCACGCTTATACTGGTACCGATTAACCTGTGATTAGTATACAATTGAGGTAGAGAGTACATGAGAAATTTAGATATGAAATTTAAGTTGAGAGAGATTAGAGAAGCTAGAGGGTATACCCGTCAAAAGTTAGCGGAAGAGTGCAAAGTGTCTATATCAACGATTCAGGATTATGAAAATGACACTCGCAAACAGTTCGCCCGAGAGTTACTTATCCGATTTTGTGAATTGCTCGATTGCACACCCAACGATCTGTTTGAGATTACAGATAATGCTAAAGCCGCATAGAGCCAACCCGACAACCATCGGAACAACACAAACCCACAGCGATCGCCCTTACCTTCGGCTTCACTGTGGGATTTTACTTTGTCTAGATTTTTTAATCGAAAAAATTGTGTTAACATGGCTCTAACTATTTTTAAAAAACCTTTTGTTCCCGGCTTCAGCGCGTGAAGTTCCGGGAACTTTTTTATCTATACCCTGTTGTTTCAGAAATTACAATAAGCGCTAGCTGCGGCTAAAGCTCAGTCACTACAAGTTTTTCAGCGTTTTTACTCTTTATGCTTTGGTATGAAAATTTTCACACCTATACCTTAAAATTTACTCTGAGTAAGTATTTCAGCCTATTCACCACAATATTTTTAACTATAGAGAAAACGTATAACTACTATAGTAAAATGTAATATATTTCTTTTGTACTACAATCCGAATTTGCAAATTTCTTTTTATAGTGAAAATCACTAATATTAAATATATAGCTATAGAAGAGAGGGGATATGCTGCTAGCTCAAGACAATAGACGAAGAAAAACTAGAAGTTCAAAAGACTACTCGATTGAAATTGAAGAGTTAAAGGTAAAAATCAAAGAGCTTTCCCAATCAGACAAAGAGACGGTAATAGCCCCTATCGAAGGATTTCCCGAGGCTTGCTTTAAAATAGCCAGAGCTTCAGCACCTTCAAAGCTCTTTAAAAATAAATCTGAATACGATATTTTCAAATATAACTGGAACCACTGGGAGCTATATTTTGATGGTTACGTTAATCAACGCAATGTTGAGGTAGATAAAAGTTTTTATATTAGCGTGCTGAAAGGTCGGTTGAAGCAGTTGAAAGAACTGAATAAAAATAGATAAAAATATTCCATCCTAATAGCTGTATCGGGAGCGATTGTTGTTTTAGATTAGAAAATATTAATACCTCGAAATCCTTTTTCTTTAAACCACCAAAGAGCGGCTAGAAAAGCACGAGCTTGAGAGTTTAAGCTTTGATACTCACCGTTGAATTTATTTAAAGACTTTATTAATCTTTCGTTAGTTAATTCAAATAAACCTTCTCGTTGCAACTTAAAGTATTTCTTGAAAGCTACTTCTAGCTGTTCGGCTTCTAACAGGCTGTTGGTGCAATCTTCTTCAAAAGCCCTATCTAACTCCCAAAAATAAGCTGTTTTTACGAAGCTGTAAGTCGGTCGGTTTCGGCTACTAGGAGAAATAGGAAATTCTGCAATTAAGCGGGATAACGCTTTATTCAAATCAGAAAAGCTTAAAGATTCAAGCACATGGCATTTTTCTAGTAATATTACTCCAGAATTTTGTTCACTGAAAAGCAAGATAGTTGTAGTGTCGGGAGATATTCGGTGGTCTACTGAAATCAACCATAATTTTTGAAGGTACATAATTAGTGTCTACAGTAGGTTTCAAAATAGTGATTTAGAGGAACTAAAGCTTTTGTAACAGTACCTAGACTAGAGAAGTCTTTGTTATAGAATAAGTCTTTAGCGATATCTTTCGGAAGTTTAAGAATTTTATTACTAGTTAAGTTTCTTAGCTTAAGAATATCTTTGTCTGAGTCTTCTTTCAAAGGGTTGTAAGTTGTAAAGTGTATTTTTTCAGGTTGTTGTTCTGTAGTGTAATAGCTGCTCGTACCCATTTCAGAAGCTAAAGAGGAGTCCGTAGTGGAAACTTTAGGGTTTAGAATTAGTTGGGCATTATCCTCTAAAGTTTTTGAATACTTTTCCACTTGAATATGTATTTCTTTTTTAAGCAGCAAGTTAAAGCTTTTGGAATCAATTAAATCTTCAAAAATAGTTTTATTTAATATTTGAAAACAGCCGTCTTGATAAATTAGTGAAACTATTGAAGATTCAAAGGTAGTATTGCGATCGCAACTAAATAAAATAGTAAAATATCCTGGTTTAAATTGTGAGCGGTCAATAGGCGTGAAATACCTGTTTTCGTTAATAATCCTGTCCGGTTCAGCATATTTTTCAAAGCAAACCCTTTGGTAATTTTTATCCGCATTACTAGGTTTTAGTTTAGTTACTCTCACCGGAGTTGGAGGAACATTATCTTCGACCTCTATCGGCGGTGGTTTGGGTTTTACAAAAGCTGTTTCGATACTTTTTTGTGCTTTTAAAACTTCATTAGTTTGAAGTCTTAACTTATCTAGGCGAGACAAAAAATGATTATTCACTTTCCAGTAATTTCTGATAATAATTTAACTTTTCTTCGGGGTTTAAAGAATCTAAGTATTCTTGTTCTCGCCACTCAACTTCTTCGGTGGAAGTCGCGACCGCATAAGCAAAAGAAAGGGACATAATTTCGTCGTCATGCTTACCGTGTGAGGCGCTGAGTTTTGTGCCTTCTCGGCGAAATGATAATAATTCGCTAACTAGATTAGATTTTTCCGGGTAAATTAAAGAGCGTTTTTCTAAAGCTAAAATGAAATCGGATATACGCTTTTGCTTAGTTTCTTGAGTAGTTTTTAAACGTTCAAATTCAATACCTTTACCTCTAAATTCTTCAACTAATTTTTCATAATAAACTTGCCCCACGCCGCCGGTAACTTCTACCCCACACTTTCTAATTTTATAGTGTTCAATTACTTTGCAAATTTGGAATAAATGATGTTCCATTGTTTGCTTCCGTTTTGAGTAAGTGTGGATTAAGGAGTACTTTCCGTTCTTAAAGGCTAAAACTTGTAGTACTACATAATCTTCGCCGGTGGTGGCGGTATCTAAACCAGCGTAAATAATTGACCCTTCTTCTGGGGTAGCTTGCCACTCACCCACAGCACAAGATTTTACCGCCCCAAAATCGAATACTGCTACCTGCTGGTCATTGAACTTTAATTGATATTCACGTTGTATTGTCTCCTCATCTGTACCATCCTCTTTTTTCCTCCACTCTAAAAAATCAGGGATTTTTCTGTACACTTCGTTGGCTGACCAATGACATACTATTTTGCAAGCACCTACATCATCTTCAAACCAGTAAAATCCGGGTATATTTTCGTTATACAGTTCGCCATTGACCACGCTATCTATAATTTCTTCGATATCGCGATCGCCATTGTTTTGGGACAATTGATCCCAATACCAACCAGAACGGGCTGAAGGAGTGCTTTGAATTACTTTAAGACAAGGTTTTTTACCTATAGCATCAGACATAGCGCCGGATGGCACGCTTGAACCATATATTTGGGCTATTGAGGGGATAAAGGCTGATTCGTCGAACAGTAAAAAAGTGCTAGAGTTCGCACCCCTAGCCCCTTCGGCTCCACTATTTTTAAAGTTCACCTCTCCACCGCCAGCAATCTTAAGCAAATAAACGCTGTCGTTGGCAGCCCTCACGTAATCTACCAATCCGCGCATCATCAACTTGGTTCTTCGGCTGGAAGTTGACGCATCAACGCCATTACGTAAAAACAAAAAAGCTGACGTTCCGGGATTTGTGCAGGCTTCAAATAAAGCGTAATTTTGCCATAACTCCGTATACCCAAGTTGGCGCGATTTGATACAAATTATTTTGTTGTACTTTCCAGCCAATTCGATAATTTTCTTTTGGTAAGCAAAAGGAATAAAGGGAATTACTTGACCACCAGAACGAATTAAGGTCAAAGGTGCAAAGTCCACCCACTTCTCTGGTAGTGGAAGTAAATCGTCGCGACCATAATATTTTTCGATCTGCTTTGGGGAAGGATTCACCTGAAACACTTAATTCTCCTCCTTACTTTCTTGTTCCAAATTTCTAGGAGGTAATAAACTATTTGAATTTTCTATTTTTAGACCCAAACTTTCTACGGTTCGGATAGCTTTTTGCTGATTGACCATAACATCAATTGCGGTGATATCTGCCAAAGCTTTTTGGGTTTTTGCGTAACAGTTGATCGACTCAGTGTTAATTTCACCTCCAGAGATTTGAGCGTAATTGATATCCCTCAAAGCGATCGCCGACACGCCTAAATGAATTTTCAACGCTATTCTTTGTACAAACCCAATAATTTCTTGTGGTGAATTCTCCTCAAAAGCGTAATTTTCAAAATTAATTTCGTTGAGGATAGTTATCTCTTCAACAAGTGGTTTATCCTCTATAAATTCCGTTTCTAACTGATTTAACTTCGAGTTTCCAACCTTTAAATCAAAAGCTTCTAAGTGCTTGTTAATCAAAGACTTAGAAACTTCCAAACCGTTATCTTTCAAATATTCTTTAATCTCTTTAATCGTACTGCCATCGCTGGCTAGGCGGTTAGTTTCTTCGCCTAAACCAGCACGGCAGATTTTACACCCACAACCTTCAAACGGCATAGTTAAACATGGTCAACGTACTGAACTATTTTAACAATTGTTTGGGGCATCCTTTTCCTGTGGAAGTTATTTTGTTTTTCGGTGATATTTTGAAGCCGAACTTTCTCCTCAATATCAGTCTTTAATTCGTCAAAAACTCGCTGATAAACGGTAACTCCCACTTCTTTATCCAACAGTTTTGAGTAGATTTTATTCACTAAAGAATAGGTTGGATATACTTTATCACGGTCTTCAGGTTGAGCAGAATTATAAAGAAATATTCCTCCAAAAATTTCCTTTAAACTATCTTCAACGATATCAACTTTCTTAGGCGGAGGAGTGTTAATTTTTTCTAGATTATTTATCAAGATAGTAAGAGCTTTAGCAGGATTTTTAGTAGCTACCGATAGTCTGGAGAATTCAGCTTGTAATTTATTAGACAATCCTTTTATCACTTCTTCTATAAACTTATCTAAAGGAGTTTCTTCAGAAGATTCTTTACTTTCACCTTCAAAAGAACTACTTAAATTTTCAAGCTGTTCTTGTTTAACTTCCGCTTCAGCTTCAGCTTTTTCTTGAGCTTCAAGAAGCTTTTCTTCTTCCCACTCTTTGGCAAGTTCAAACACTTTTTCTTCCGTAGCTTTACCGACCTCCTTTAGATTTAACGGGATTTCTATATCAACTCCTTGAGTGAATTGATTCTCATCATATCTATTAAAATACTTTTCAGTATCTTTTGAATCATCGTGACCCAAACACCTTTGTAAATAGGCTTTAGCTTGTTTTAGATTGTATTTGTTGTACTTTAAAACCGGGAATAACGCCCAAATATAAAACGCTCTAGACTTGTGAGTACTGGCGTTGTTATCAATTTTCACCCCTTTTTCGCTGTAAGCTTCAATTGTGGAAAATTCGTCACCCCAGATTTCTTTAAAACGCCTATCAGTAGATTTTCTCAAAGCAGAGTCGTTGAATTTTTCGTAATCGCCAGTAAGTTCCCGAACTTTAGGAAAAGTTAAAAATCTCTTCTGAGCTTCAATAATCATTTCCGCTGGTACTAGAGTTGGTCGAAGAAACCATGAGCGATCGCCGTGTTTTTTAGAAAGTCCTTGTACAGCTATCAAAAACTTTCCAACTACTTTAAATTCTCGCTGTATATCTACAAGTTCCCCATCTATTAAATAAGTTCTGTAAGGCATCTGCTGCTCGTTTCTTCTAAGCCCAATTAAGGGCAATATTCCACAAGTTATTAGTTCTGGCTGGTCGGCTTTTAGTAAGGGTATAGCTTTCTCTATTACCTTTTTAATTTCTACTTCTGGCAGTTCAACTTCTCTTATTTCGCCCTCTGCGGTAACGCCCTTTCTAGCTAGTTCACTTTCTTCTCTACTTTCGTTTAATACTTTGTTTTGTTCTTGGGATAGCTTCAATAAATTAGCAGCTATAGACTGTTTGTTAGCACCTTTTGTAGTGGTGATAATTTCGTTTAACTCTTCTTTTTCGTGAGTGAAAGTGTAGAAAGGTTTTTTGTAGTAGGTCAATTTTTTACTAACTGTGGAAGGAGCATATTCTGTTTCAAGCTTTTCCAGCAATTCATTACAAGCGCGATGTATCTCTAATTTGGTGTTATATCGTTTCACCCTTTCAAAAAATTCTTCTGGAGTTGGAATAGCTTCGGCATTAGCAGTCTCTACCTTATCTTGAGCTTCTACACTTTGTATAGCCATTTTCTGTACCTCTTCTATATAATCTACTAATTTATCTTTGGAATACTTTGATATAGCTGCCTGTGGTGTGGTTTGGGCATCAGCTAGTTTACGGGCGATCGCGTAAACTTCTTTCTTGGTCAAGCTGGTTAATTCTTCGTTGGTGTATTGGTGTGACATAATATTAGTGAGTACGTGAATTTTTTCTTTCATATAAAGGGAGGTTGCACCCTCCCTATCAGTCGAATCCCAAGAGCGGTAGCTTATCTAAGCTGCCGTTTCTTCGTTTAGAATCCAGTTGTCGATTCTGCGGTCAACTAATTCTAGTAATTGTTGTTCAGACAAAGCCAAAAGATTCGCCGCAACGTGTTGTTGTTTTTGTACCAGGTTGTAAAAGAGGGTATCCCCAGCTTTAGCGCCGTGCTTTCTAGAAGCTCTTTTGAATGTGTGGGCAAACTCACCGTGTGGACAGTATTCCCTAATTTCGACAGTCTCGTTAAGTACCGACAGAGGGGAGACGTAAGAGTAAAAAGGCTTACGGTAGTGTGAAATCATTTTAGATATTGTAGAAGTTTCATAGGTTTTCAAACCATCTCTAACCTTTACGTGAAGGTCGTTTTCAAGACTTTCTAGTAAGTCTATACAGGCGTGAATAACTTTATCTTGGCTACTTAATCCGGTCACTAAATCAAAAAATTCCTCGGGGGAGATAAGGCTGGACATATTGTTTGGCTCCTGTTTGTTTTGTTTCAATAAATCTATTGTAGATTATCTTTGAGAAAATGTCAAAAAAATCTCAAAGATATTTTTACCTTGAGACTAAACAGGAGAATACAATCGCTCTAACCGTTGACTAGCTTAGTTTTCATAATCAGCTTACTCAATTTCTTCCGCTTCAATTCTTCTTCCAAACTCGAAATCAATGGCTCTGGCTGTGGGTGTTGCACTTCCGGTTCTATATCTACCTCTAAATCTTTAGGGTCAAAATCCTCTCTAAACCACTTTGGATTTGTGCCAAATATTTGCATAACTTCTTCCTTTAATGAAAGAGAAAAAGCTTGAGCAATCGCCCAAGCCCATATGAATTGTGTCTGTAGCCGCAAAACTACGAAAACATTATCTAACTAGTTTGGGAGATTGTCTTGGTAATGCTCTAAAGCAAGTTGTTCAATCTCGGTTAAAAACTTTAAGGTCGGCGTAATGCGATCGCCTTTTTTCAATAATTCTTCGACAACCTGCTTGTATTGTTGCGGATAACGCTCGGATAAACTCTCTAGGCTAGCCCGGATCTCATGAAGTTCTCGCGCAAACTGCCAACGGCGTTCGTCTTCACTGTTTTGAATAAGTATTGAATCAGATAACATAAGTAGATTCCAGAATAGGTTCGATTTTTTGACGTTGCTTGTAGCTGCAAACTTCTAGAATTTTACCTTTAACTTCAGTGTAATTAAGAGATAAAAAATCCATCAAATTACTTACCACAACTGGTGCGAGATGCGGGCGCAATAGCAATTGCTTTTTAGCTTTCAGTACTGCTAGCTTTGCGAGCTTTTTTTCAAGACGGGCAAGTTTGTTGCATTTGGTTCTTTGGTTTAAAATTTGAGTTCTCATAAAAGAAATAGCTTGTAGTACTGGATAAAACTTTACCGAAGAAAAATCGAGAAAGTAAGATAAAAAGTAAGAATGCGGTTGAGCTTGAACGTAATACAGTAATTTTGTTCTGATAAAGATGTATCTTTAATCGTAGCGAATTCTACATACAAAAAATCCCACCTGAGCCTAAGCCCAAGCGGGTAAGTGCCGAATAGTTGTAGTGCGTCTACGAGCGGTGCCGAACACACTCGTTGCTAGACATCGGTTTAGTTATCGTTAACTTTTATATCTATCGGTTGACAGTTCTAAGAAATTACTATATTTTTACTACATACAGCGATGTGTTGTTAGATTTGCTACGCTCAAATCGACACCACTCGTCAGAACCTTGAAAACCCTATAACTTCGTAGACTGGTGTCGATACCTTACCCAGTAAGGTTTTCAAGCGACTAAATCGACTCATTTCTAGAAATTTTTTCTACTTTTTTAGACTGGTGTCGATTGGGGTACCTGAAAGCCGCTCAGTGTAACGGTTCCACACATGAACTCTTTACTAACCCCTAATCCCTAATAGGGATGGAAACTTCTCTGTCCATCTGGACATTGAGAAAATCTCCAACTTTACTAACCCCTAATCCCTAATAGGGATGGAAACCGTATCTCCTGCTAAAGCTGGAATTGCTGAAGCTTTACTAACCCCTAATCCCTAATAGGGATGGAAACATAAATTTTCCCTATTGTCAAGTATTCACTAGGATGCTTTACTAACCCCTAATCCCTAATAGGGATGGAAACAATCCGAAGGAACTCTAACTGTATTTGTTCCAGAAAACGCTTTACTAACCCCTAATCCCTAATAGGGATGGAAACTAATAATTATTTTGTCTCTTTATCTCTACGTAAGTTCCTTTACTAACCCCTAATCCCTAATAGGGATGGAAACTCAATAGTTTCGGTTATTGGTTCAAAAATATATTCGACTTTACTAACCCCTAATCCCTAATAGGGATGGAAACATACTATAGCCTTTCTCAGTTTGAAACATTAACATCTTTACTAACCCCTAATCCCTAATAGGGATTGAAAATAAAAATAACCCAAGTGATTAAAACTTGGGTTTCTTGTGGAGTCGTCACCGCATCGGCTATCGTCCGAGCCTAAGAGCGTACCTTTCTTGGTGCAAGAATCTAGTTTTTGTTTACTTTTTCGATTGAATCTTTACCAGCTAAAGCCGGGATTGCTGTGTACGCAGCAAATCCGAGCGTTGTTACAAGGGCGATCGCTAAACTAGCTTTTATTAACTTAGTTAAAGGTAGCTCTGATATTGAAAAACTAGCTGACTTTCTAGATTTGAACGCCCACAAGCAGCGGTAATACTGCCAAGGTGACAGGTCAAACCACTCGCGAGACTTTTCCAACTTCACATTACAGAAGTCAAATATCTCATGTAACTCACCTTCCGTAGCTGCCATATCTTCAACAAAAATAGTTGTAATGATCTCCACATCTACCGGAAATTGAGAAGATTTAAAAGTGTCTAGCCGTATTTGAGGGTCACGACTCAAACCAATTTTGCAGCGTTGCAATAAACGTCCGGGAATAAGTCCGTGCATATTCTTAGCTCGAATCAAGTAAATATAACCTGGCACATTATCGCTTCTGTGGTGGAATGGCATGATTTTATATAAAAAATTGTACTAGAGAGAAGATTTGAGAATAATTTAGCGGTGTAAGAGTACCTGAAATAATCTCAAATCTACTGTTCACATTTAATCGTTGAGCAACTTCATCCCAGAAACGTTAATGGTTGCGGAGTTTTCTAAAACCTGAAAGTTAGCTATAGGGATATCTTCGGTAAGGTAATTAGTAATCCAATCGGCAATAATGGTACAACTAAAACCACCGCCAGTAGCAAATACTGGGAACCCTGAGCTTAAGCGTTCTCTAGTCTCGGTCAACACTTTTTTTATTGTGGGATTATCGTCAACCCAAGTTTGAAGACCTTCGGGAATTTCCTCTGAGATATCAATGTTTTTACGACCTAAACAGTACGGTGTAAAATAACCATCTTCTTTGCGCTGACAAGCTTTGAGCGCTGCAAATATACCAGATAGCCGCAACTCTTGACCGCCCATATCCGTTTTAGAAACAGCTTTATATATCTGTTGTGCCACAATCTGCATACCTCCACCAGTGGCAATGAAGCGGTTAACAGCTTTAGGAAGTTCGCGCCCGTTGCGATAATGGGTAGCAGTCGTAGTACCACCTCCAAGGTCAAGGACGTAAAACTCTCTAGTACCATCAGGTAAAGACTTTATAGCCGCCATCGCTGCACCATATCCCTCACTGTAGATAAACTCATCATCAAGATTATTGATAACTAGTTCAAACTCTTTACCGCGATAAGTAAATGATTTAAGGTTCGAGAGAATTTTAGATATATCGCCTTTTTTGGAAGATGACAGCGATAGCAGCTTGAGGTTCACTGACAACCGTATCGGCATATTCTTATATTTGTTCTTAGACTTTTTATCAGCCATCAAAGTATCTAGAAAGTCACAGTCAGAAGTCAAAGCACCTATCAGCCAAATATCGAGGCACTTGATTTTATTGTCTTGGTACGCATAAACCAAGTTGCCTGGGAACCCATCGGCTAACTCACCCACGATATAGTTCTTACCTTTATAGCTAAAGCAACCCGCCATACCCGAAGGTAAATCACCTTTTATCTCTTTGAACACAGAAGAAAAAGCATTTTCAAAACCATCAATCATAGATTTGTTGCTATGACTGCCAGCATCCAACACCACATCCACATATGTAATGGCATTGGGCTTTACTTTAGGTGATTTTGGTTTGGTGGTTTTCTTAGGCGAAAGTTGCTTTTGCTCTTGTCCAAGCTTTGAAGTTTCTTGCGCTAGTTGTTCTACTGTTTCTATCATGGGTAGTTCGTTTAAGGTTTGCTCGGTCATGATGTGTCCGTTGGTTGTAGTCATGGCTGTAGAAAAAATATTTTGTAAGGTTTGCCCGTAACTTAGATAAGATTGCTCAAGTACTGCTCACGCTATCCCTAGCAACTGCTCATCCCATCTCTTTTGAAATAAATTCCTTGGTAGAATAAGAAAAGGATAAGCAAGAGTTTTTAACAGTAACTAAACTGTTTTAAGAGGTATTTATAAACATTTGAATATTTCCTATTTATTAACAGTAACTAAGGTAAAAATAGCTGGTACAGAAGTGGTACATTTTCTGTACCGGGCTGGTACATTAATAGTTTGGTATGTACCGTAGCGGTACATTAACTTTTGAAATAATCCGTGTACGCTTTACCCAGTAAGACTTTGAGAAGTGTACTTTTGACGGTACATTTTTGGTACATTTCCCACATAGTAGGGGTACACGGTTTTGGTACAGTTTTCTGTACTTTGTGTACCAAGTTGTTAGGAAATAATTTATAGAGGTTGAATTAGAAACCTCTATAAACAAGTCTATTTGACCTTGAATTTACCTGTTGAAATCTTCGTAGTGGTACAACAGTTTCCACAAACATAGCGATCGCCCTTGGTTTTAATGTCAGTTGATTTACATTTATGACATTGTAATTTTGGAGTAGATGAGCTTTGATGAGCGATCGGTGAGCAATCAGTTTCCGAATCAGCTTGAGCGTGAGCAATCGATAAAGCTTTTTTCAATGGTTCGTGCAAAGGGTCATCGGTAGAGACGGATTGAAAATCTTCGGGTACGAAAATGAATGGGGGTATCTCGATAAAGAAAGGTTTTTGGTTGGGGATTGCGACAAACGCAAATCTAAAATATCCATAATCGGAAATGGTTAAACCAGCCTCATAGTTTTTACGCTCGTAGTAATCGCGAACCATAGAGAACTGTTTCAAATAGTCTTCCCTTAGTTCATTCTCAGTCTTCCAACGAGATTCGATAAAACCTTTCGCATTGTCGCCTAGATGTAACTGCGCGGTAGAGTTCCAATCACTCCAAGTCATACCAGCCACGACATTAGCCGCAGAAGATTGACCGATAAAAATACACCCTACGTCTTGGTGGGAAGCTTGTTTAATGGCGTAGCGTAAGGGGGACTTGACTTGACCCGACCCCATTTCTTCAACTATCGAATCGAGTTCATCAACTAAAAATAAATCAAATAAATCTGTAGACTTAGCTTTACTTTGACGATTTTTTATCTCTTCTCCTAATAATTTGATGCCCTCTAAGCACTCCTCAGCGTTTTTACCTTCAGCTTTATACTGCCAGTTGTCTTTTTTAGACCCATGTTGAGGGTTAAACAACCTAACATTTACTTTTTTGGAACTGTATTTGGTGATAGCTTCAGCAATATACTGAGCGGTGGGAGATTTACCCGCTTGAGAACCCCCAGTAACACGCCATCTTTCATAACTACCCACAGCAGCAGCGAAGACTTCATGAGGTTTACAGATGCGTTGAACTGTAGATTTATCTACATCAGTTTTTGGTTTTTCTTTAAGTGCAACAGTTGCGACCATCAAACCTTTAGCACCCGAATACTTGAAAGTGATAGGTTTTAAAGTTCTGCAAAATTGTTGTAGCTCCTCGGATTTATCATTAAGCTCGGATTCAACTATCTGACGTGGGTTTCGGTCTATTTGAAAGTAGAGTTTGCACTCATAACCATCGGTTTCCATAAACGAGCGGTCGAGGTAATAGTTAGTACCATCTTTCCAGAAATAATCGATAATCATGTTACCGATTTCAAGTTCGCGGGAGTTGGCAAGAGTCCACTTTAAAGGACTTCTGTGGGTGTTTATCTCAGTTTTTAAGTCGGCAATCTCCAAGTTTTTACTGTCTATCTGATTTATTAAATCGTTGACAGATTCCCGTAACTCTTTTAAATTATTGAACTCTTGATTTAAAGCCGCTTGAAACTTCTGTTTTTGAGTAGAGTAGTGATGGTCATTATTATCCAAAGCCGCCAATACTTTTTGGCGTGGAACAAAGTTTTGAGGGTTTCTTCGTTCTTCTAACTCTTTCTCGAATTCGAGCAAGGTACAGCGTTCAACAGTATTAAGTAAATTTCTAAGCTGTACTTTACGAGAAGAGATTTCGTCAGATATTTGAAAGTACAAATCAGTGATATCTGAAGTGCAGAATTCTACCTCTCGAAGTTCTACTAAATACTTGCGAGAATTAGCCAAACTTGTTTGAAGTTTATTGTAGAAATTCTGTAGCTTATCTTGAATAGATATGTATTTCTGGTTTTGAAGCTTTGAAGCAACTGTCCGAGCTAGTGAATTGTAAGATTCTTCGATTCGATAGTTTAAATCAGAAGAAAACAAATCCAACATTTCTAGATATAAGTTTTGACGGTCTTTATTTTCCCGTTGTAACTTCTGGTCGAGTTCTAAGTTTTTGAGCTTTGTTTCAGTTTGAATATTTTGAATAGCAATTTTTAATTGCTTGATAATAATTTCTTTTTCGGCTAATAGCTTATCCAAAGAAATCAATTTATCTTGTTGAGTAGTGATAGTAGAGTTTTGAGAAGATAAGCGAGTATTTATATCTTCGATTGTTCGCTTGTTATCCTTCAATTCGTCTTCGTAATGTTGGCTTACACGCTCAGTTTCAGCTTTAGCTTGATTCTCAACTAAATAACTAGCAGCCGCACCTCCAGCAACAACTCCAGCGCTTAACAAACCGACATTTAAACTAAAACTTTTACCCCAGCCGTCTTCGCTCTGTGAAAAAGCTATAGCTGAACCTACAGCTAAAATTGCACCAGCGATCGTAACGATTCTAGCGGCTCCCTTGACTTCTATACTTTTCATTTTTAATATC
>NC_019686.1 GCF_000316665.1 Rivularia sp. PCC 7116
ATAAACCTGAAAAATTGAATAGTTGACAAAACCTGTATACAAGTATATTCTTATAAATATTAAAGGTGTATACAGGTTTTATTATGCCAAAGTCGATTGGTGGTAGAGGTAAAACTGCTCCTTATAAAACCGTTATGGTACGTGTCCCGGAGCCTATAAAAGGTAGGGTTGAGGAGTTGAAGAATTTATATCACTCTGGTTGCTTAGAATCTCATGATAAGTTGATAGCAGAAAATCAACAAATAGCTAATAAGTATAGGGAGGAATTATCAAATAAAACTGTTCAAAATGAATGTTATAAAAACCAGTATGACAAGGATGAATTAATTACTTTAGCAAGGAAGGTTTTGAAGCAAAAAAAATCAGCTAGAGAAACTATAATAAAGTTGTATACAGCTTTATTGGGTGATGAGATAACTGCGGAAGATTTAAAATAAAATGACAAGAATTAGTGATTTTCAATTTCTTCATTGCAGAATTTTGTTGCTAAAAGATTCAATATATACTGAATCATCAACACCTAATCCTTATGCAACTAAAGGTTGTGGTGAATTCAAGTTTAGCTATATTTGGCGTTGGTGTAATGTGTGTTTATATAGTAGCAAGGATGAGTTGCACTTCTAATAAGTAGACCATAACCCCCAAACAATACCTTCATGACCTAACAATGAGGTGCTTGTAATGCGTACTTCAGCGTATTACAAGCATATTTCAACACCTTTATAAGGGTGTTATGACAAGATCATTGTTAAACAATTAGGAGAAACTAATTTTTAATTGTTTTTTTGGTTGAAATATTTGGTTTTACTATGTTTCTGGGATTTTTTACCGATGCCGAGCAGGAGTGTGTCTCAGCAGCAGTTACTTGTAAGTGGCGGAAAACCGGCATTTTGGGATTTTAACAGATTTCTGTTTCTTACTTTTTTTCTTAAACGAGCTGTTCACCAACCATTCTTTCCTCTTCCCCCTTGTGACCAACCTTCCTGGTGCTGCCGGAACCTGATGTCAACCCCCTTGCCCCGGAGGGGTCGAACGAAGTGAGAGGGGTTTACATTAGGTGGCAGCACATACAATTTCTCAATAAAGGGGGAAGGGGAAAGGGCACTAACCAGTCACTGACGTACTGGTTTTTTAGCTGTTTTTTTGGGATATAAATTCACATAAATTTTCAGCGACAAGTTAACTTCTCGAACAAATAATAACGTATAAGAAATCTACACCCCGTAAGCATTGCAGGGAATTACGTTTTTAATTGAAATTGGTTCTCATTTATTATTTTTGGTTTTGGGATGCAACGTGATTGTTGCAGCTGTGAGTGGTAATTAACAGAAAAGGCTTTTCGTTTTTATTAGTTACTAGTCGTTTTGGAAGTTTGCAAGTAACTAAATTTTCTTTGTTGCACCTTGAGTATTAAGGGTTTCAGGACTTACATTAGTTTCAATATAACTTCCAGTGGAAGTTAAAGTGTTGCACTGCATTAAGGAGATTCTGAGTAATCTTGCAACACTTTGAGTGCAATAATAATCACAAAGGAATATTAAAGCGCCTCAAGCAGTGCTTGCAACACTACCTGAGACGACTTCCTACTCAAACGTCCATACCGTTTAAGAGGCAATACAATGATAAACCGTGATGAAGCACCTATTGACGTGCTACTTTCTGCCGTGCTGGATGACTTGGCAGAACTGAAAAGATATCGGCGATTTTTAGAACTTGCTTTAGATTCAGATGACCTCGAAACGATTCACTTGCTGATTGAGTGTTTTGATTCACATCTTGAGTGCCAACACGATGAAGCAAAGTGGGGAGTTGAAAAAGCAAGATTGAAATTTTTGAACCTACTCAAAGAGACTGAGTAGGTTTTTTAGTATCTGTGTACTAGGCAGACTAAGTGGTATATAAGTACTTGTCCTTTACTTGGTATGCCACTTTGATGAATTCAAAAAAATCTAACTCCCCTAATCCACATGTCGGGTTCCTAGTAACACCCCGACATGTGTCCGGAATTCCGGAATTTTTTCTCAAACCGAGGGGGGAACTAGGTTTTTTTAAATCCATAAATACCAACCATAAAACTTGGCGGAAATATGATTGATACCATTAAACTTGGCATACCCCTTACAAAAACACAACATGTTAAGCTGCAAAAGCTTTTAGCTCAAGATGAAAACTGGCAATGGGTAAAATTTCAACCATCTACAGGTGAAATGACCTGTGTTCGTTCCAAAGGTCTTGCTGAAACTGATGAAAACAGCTACCACCGAGATATAAAGTTTGATGTTGATACGAATTACCGACCTGATGATACCTATTTGACTTTTGAATTTTCAATTCCTAAGTTTTGGATAGGTCATAACGTGCATCTTGTTTATGACTGGGTAACGCCTCTTGAATATTTCCGTAAGCTTCTACAGAAACAATTACACTGTAAATTTCCGGTTTTAGATAAGTGGAAACTTAGAAGAGTTGATGTTTGTTACGCTTGGAAGTTACCAACTCAAGATTATGCTAAGCACGTTTTGACTTCACTTAAAGGTTTAAAGTATCCATATAAGCAGCCAATTATTTATCCAGATTCAATAGTTTTTCCTGGGTCTACTTATTCACTTAAATTCTATTTGAAGCTCCCAGAGTTTAGGCAGCATGATTTAAGAGCAATGGTAAAAGCTAATTATAAATACGAGTGGATTAATTGGATAGAAGAAAGGTCGGAAGGAGTTTTAAGGTATGAAGCAACTTTACGTCGTGTGTACTTGAAGCGTAATGGTATAGATACTGTTAAAGATTTAAAAACTGACAAAACTTTTTTGACTTGGAATGACAAGTTCTGTGAGTTGAATGACCACATTAAGGATGATGATGAAGTAAAACGACTCGGTTGTGTATTTTTGATTATGAATTATCATTTACGACAGCAAGGAAAAACCCTTGATGATGTGAATAATAATTTAAAAGCTGGTGTTGGTACACCTCTTGTGAATGGTGTTTTATATGAAGCTCCTCCCTTGACTACAACTACTAACAACGGTATGGTTTTAATTCACAAGGGTGGTGGTTTTATTTATAATAGAGAAAGTACACCAGAACATTTTTTAAATTTATTTTTGAATAAATATATTGGTAAAAATAGGACTATGGATAATGCAGATTTAGTTGAGTTGAAGTTAAAGCAGAAATATAAGCGTAATAAAGCAGCACATTTAATGGGATTTTGGCTTTATGTGGAAAGGAAGGGTATGGCAGAAGCACAAGAAAGTTATGGTAAAACGGCTTACTATGATGCTCGTAAAGCTATATATGATGCAGGTTGTAACTTTATTACTCCTCCAATGATTACTGACCTAGATGGTAATAAGCTTCAAAACTTTGCACTTAAGCTAAATAATCCTTATGTAGTAAATAAAGAAGATGACAACAGGGATAGTTGCAATTTACTTAATCTTATATCTGATATAAATCAATAGTATATCTGCA